>NZ_JACFQD010000025.1:0-466 GCF_016101635.1 Gilliamella sp. M0320 | reverse complement strand
TCAGATATCCTTGTCAATCCAATTTTATGATTTATTTAAAATTTTAAGCCTAACGGCATAAAATTTATCCATTCGTATAAATATGTTATAAAAGTATAGTGATTGCAAAAAACCATGCAACTTTTTTTGATGGTTTAATTGTTAACTTTTGTAAAGAAAAATACTGATAGCTCGAAAACAACATCGGTTATTTGCTGTTTATTAGAAATAATAGCCCCTTTATCCCCTCTTAAAAAATCACCATTTTTAATATTAATAATTTGCAGATTAGTTTTTTGATTTTGACAATTCTATAATCGTTTTTAGAAGGTATTTTGCGTTTCAAAAACCCCGTTCCTCAAATTTTTTGGTTCGCTGAGTTTCGGTCGTTTGCTGTTTTGCGGTTGTTTCTATACGGCGATTACGTCCGAGTTAAGAGGGTTGGCGCGAACCCTCTTTACAATCTCCCGCGGCGACCACGCAAGTG
>NZ_JACFQD010000024.1:0-473 GCF_016101635.1 Gilliamella sp. M0320 | reverse complement strand
GGCGGTGCTTTGTCAGGAACAAATCACAGCCGGTGCGTTAAGACCGAACGAAGGCGGAAGGCAGTCACGCAGTGACCACTTGCGTAGTCGCCGCGGGAGATTGTAAAGAGGGTTCGCGGCAACCCTCTTAACTCGGACGTATTCACCGTATAGAAACAACCACAAAACAACAAAACGTCCGAAACTAAAACAACTAAAAAATTTTGAGGAGAGGGGTTTTTAAAACGCAAAATACCTTCTAAAAACGACTATAAAATTGTCAAAATCAAAAGCCTAATCTGCAAATTATTAACGTTAAAAATGGTGATTTTTTAAGAGGGGGATAAAGGGGCTATTATTTCTAATAAACAGCAAATAATCGATGCTGTTTTCGAGCTAGCAGTATTCATCTTTACAAAAGTTAACAATTAAACCATCAAAAAAAGTTGCATGGTTTTTTCCAATCACTATACTTTTATAGCATATTTATACGA
>NZ_JACFQD010000023.1:0-492 GCF_016101635.1 Gilliamella sp. M0320 | reverse complement strand
ATAAGGCCTGAGTACTACCACTAATATCTAAATCAAAATATAAATTATTAGCACCAGTAGTCGGGAAGTTTAAATCATAAGACGATGGCGTAACTGACTGGGTTAGAAAACCCTTATCCTCTTGCCAAACGGCAACAGAAAGACCTTTCCATGAAGAGTCAGAGTAACTTCTGTCTCCTAGGTCAGGTCTTGCATAACAAATCTGCGTTCCCTTAGGATTAATATAATAAGTGGCATTACCTGCCGTAAAACGACTTTCATTAGGCACACCATAACGTGTTTTTAATGTACCGTTAGTATTAGATAACGTTAGTTTATAAGGTGCTTGATTTCTACAATTAGTCAGCACTTCATTACGAGCAACAGCACGATTATATTTATCAACAATAGATAACCTTAAACTACCAGTAGCGGTGACACCATTAACTCCCTGACCATCGCCATCATCATCCCCCCAATAATTATACGGTGTGCCAATAAGTGAACTTAATG
>NZ_JACFQD010000022.1:0-580 GCF_016101635.1 Gilliamella sp. M0320 | reverse complement strand
CTCACTCAGTTGTCAGCACGTTGCGAATGTCGCTAAATTAAATACACCAAACTTATTTGCCAAAATAAACTCTTATGTTTATAGCGAGCTAATTTTAGTTTTAAAACCAATTTCGGGGAAACTTGGGCGGGATTTTTTGGCTTTAAAAACCCCGTTCCTCAATTTTTTGGGTTCGATAAGTTTCGGACGTTTTGTTGTTTTGCGGTTGTTTCTATACGGTGAATACGTCCGAGTTAAGAGGGTTGGCGCGAACCCTCTTTACAATCTCCCGCCGCGACCACGCAAGTGGTCACGATGTGACTACCTTCCGCCTTCGTTCGCTCTTAACGCTCCTTGCCAAACATCCCTGTTTGCCATGCTAACCTCACTCAGTTGTCAGCACATTGCGAATGTCGCACCACAAAATCGCTTTTATTGCCCACTTTGTCAGCCTCATTACTTTGGCAGGGCAATGATTGTTTAATGTCCTAACATTATTTTTCTTACCTCAGCTTCAATACCTAAGAACTAAGAAATAATAGCTAAGGATAGACACAGAGTCCGCCGCCCCTTGTGGAGTAGTTCCAAGTATCGGGAGAAA
>NZ_JACFQD010000021.1:0-925 GCF_016101635.1 Gilliamella sp. M0320 | reverse complement strand
ACGCACCGGCTGTGATTTGTTCCTGACAAAGCACCGCCTTGGCAAACATCCCTGTTTGCCATGCTAACCTCTCTCAGTTGTCAGCTCGTTGCCAATGTCGCGACACAAAATCGCTTTTTATCGCCACTTCGTTAACATCAACACCATTGCCTTGGCAGGGCAATGATTGTTTAATGTCCTAATGTTTTTTTTATCCTCAGCTTCAATACCTAAGAACTAAGAAATAATAGTTAAGGATAGACACAGAGTCCGTAGGTTTTTTCGTTGGTATACCGGTAAGACACACCACCATTATACCCACTAATCACAAAGATTAGATTGTCATAACTCGACTTATCACTCGTCAAATACTGCGTTCTATTACCGTACACTCCTTTGAAGTTGGCTCCAGGGTATCTCATTATCCCCCATTCCGTGAAAAATCCTGCACCAATGTGACGCCGGAAAGACATATCAGGTGACGAAGGCGTTGCACCTACTGCACCTCGACAATAAGGACCTGCATTCCATTCCTGACAAACCGCATTAGTTAATTCCTTGACCTTTGGAACACGGTATCCAAAACTATTACACCAAGATTCTATACTAGAAAGGGTACTTTCATAATTACCACGATTAACAAACCACTGCTTTAACTCAAATCCATATTTGACCACCGCATTACCACTGCTATCACGACCGACTAACTCAAATACCTGAGGTAAAGATAGTCTGTCGATTCTACCTGGATTATTTGATGTCCATTGCGATTCTGTAGCAACAGGACCTGTTAGGGTGACTCGAACGCTGGTACTTGTTGAATCGGTCATCGTCGCCGTAATACCACCATGAGAAACCGGCGCCCAAGATAAGGCCTGAGTACTACCACTAATATCTAAATCAAAATATAAATTATTAGCACCAGTAGTCGGGAAGTTTAAATCAT
>NZ_JACFQD010000020.1:0-1147 GCF_016101635.1 Gilliamella sp. M0320 | reverse complement strand
AATTAACCTTATCTAATACTGAAGGTACATTAAAAACACGTTATGGTGTGCCTAATGAAAGTCGTTTTAGTGCAAGTAATGCCACTTATTATATTAAACCTAAGACAGCGCCAGTGGTTTGTTTTGTAAACACTCCCTCAGTTTCGGGGGGGGTAGGGATTTCTGATGACGTTAAGGACCCTATTTTTGGTTTTCTACCACAGTCAGTTACACCATCGTCTTATGGTTTAAACTTCCCGACTACTGGCGCTCATAATTTGTTTTTTGATTTAGATATTGTTGGTAATAATCAGGCCTTATCTTGGGCGCCGGTTTCTCATGGTGGTATTACGGCGACGATGACCTATTCAACAAGTACCAGCGTTCGAGTTACCCTAACAGGTCCTGTTGCTACAGAATCGCAATGGGAATCAGATAATCCAGGTAGAATCGACAGAATATCTTTACCTCAGGTATTTGAGTTAGTCGGTCGTGATAGTAGGGGTAATGCGGTGGTCAAATATGGATTTGAGTTAAAGCAGTGGTTTGTTAATCGTGGCACCACTTGGGTATCTGACCCTTATAGCATGGAATCTTGGTGTAATAAGATTGGAGGATACCGTGTCCCAAATGTCAGGGATTTAACTAATGCGTCTTGTCGGGGAAATAATGATAATCCAGAAGACTCTTGTAACGGTTTAGTAGAGGCAACGCCTACGTCACCTAATAAGTATTGGCGGCCTCACATTGGTGGAGGATTGTTCTCGGAATGGGGGTGGATAAGCGACGAAAGTTACCCTGAGACTAACTTCTCCTACCTTAGATATTTGGCGAATGATAAGACGAATAGTAACCAATATTCTTTTGCAGTTGACGCGAATAATGGTCTTATACTTGCCCGCCCTACCAGTGAAGTGGCGGGCTACCTCAAACACGGACTCTGTGTCTATCCTTAGTATCCTTAGCTATTATTTCTTAGTTCTTAGGTATAGAAGCTGAGGATAAGAAAAATAACGTTAGGACGATAAAAAACGATTTTGTGGTGCGACATTCGCAATGTGCTGACAACTGAGAGAGGTTAGCATGGCAAACAGGGATGTTTGCCAAGGAGCGTTAACAGCGAACGAAGGCGGAAGGCAGTCACATCGTGACCACTTGCGTAGTCGCC
>NZ_JACFQD010000019.1:0-1655 GCF_016101635.1 Gilliamella sp. M0320 | reverse complement strand
CCTTCTCTGATGGTACGACATTAACACCAGCAAGTAATAACTCAAACTCATCACATGCTATTTTACTGCCGGTTGCCGGTCAGAGCTTTGCCGATATTGATATGTTGGTGCCAACTAATGTTAATGCCATACCATTAAGCACCCTTATTGGTGCGCCTTATAACTATTGGGATGATGATGATGGCGATGGTGATTTTACCGTTACAGGGCAGTTGCATTTATCTATTCTTGATAAATTTGACCGTCCGGTCACTCGTGACAATGTGCCGACTATTTGTAAAGCACCTTATCGAGTGATGTTAAGAACTGATGATGTTATTTTATCCTCCCGTTATGGCGTACCTAAAAGTACTTCTTTTACTGCAAGTACTGTCACTTATTATATTAAACCACAGCCAACAGCGGATATTTGCTCTGCCAGACCTTTGTTAGAATATAACGGCGAACGTGCTGGTCCTTTTTCTGTGTGGGACACAGGCTTAGGGTTTCTTGTTCAGTCATCCGAACCGTCATCTTATGGTTTGAATTTTCCTACTACTGGCGCAGATGGTTTATATTTTGATTTGGTGCTAGGTAGTATTGATACGCAATTAACATGGGATCCTGTTTCTCCTAAGGGCGATATTAAAGCGACTATGACCTATTTAAATAGCTCAGACCCTAGTCTTGTCCGGGTCACCTTAAATGGTCCCGTGGCTACACCGCAGCAATGGCGTGTAGATGATCCGGGTTGGGCAGGTAAGAAAATAATTGCTCCATCATTGCCTCAGACATTTGAGTTGGTGGGTAAAGGTAAAGATAGTCACAATAATGATATCATGTTGAAGTATGGTTTTGTGTTAAAGCAGTGGTTTGTCAACCGAGGTTATATAACAGCGGTAGCTTCCAGACAGGGATCATGGTGTCTTAATCTAGGTTTAGGTTTAGGTTATCGTCTTCCACGCCTTAGAGAATTAACTAACGCATCATTCTGTTCTGGCTACTGTCCAAGTGTTGATTATCCATCAAATACTTATCATTATTCGCGACGAATTGGAGCCGGGTTTTTAGCTGAGTGGGGTGATATGACTAGATACAAGGATGAGGCGAGAAACCACTATTCCTATTGGTCGAGTGAACCGGTGCCAACTAATCCGGAAAAACCTAACGATACAAGCAATAGCACCACCCAGTACGCCGCGACCGCTGTTCACGGTCTGATTACAAATTCAAGTATGAACGCCTATGCTGCAGTAGCTTGCGTCACGGGGGATGAGAAGAAAGAAGATAAATAAATTTATTAGCGCCTTAAAAAGGCGCTGATTGACATGGCTGATAAAAATACGACACAACTTAATTACCCGTACCAATAGGTTTATTTTTGAGGAACGGGGTTTTTACAGTAAAAAAATTGCTGAATGGCGTTTTTAAAAGGTTAACACTATGTTTTAAAGACTTAACGCTCTAATAATATTTACAAAATTTAGCAATTAAACCTTTAAATACAGTTGCATAGATTTTTTTCAAGTACTATACTCTATAGGTTATTTTAACCGCAATATTCGGTGATGATTTAGTCAGTTAAGCTGGAATAAAATGAAATAAAACATAGTATTACTTGACAAGGGATGTCAAAATGCGTTATAATTTACAACACCAAACACCAAACACCAAAC